>NZ_JBHXNK010000003.1:369995-385723 GCF_042719755.1 Nocardia sp. NPDC058519
GTGCGGTCGTCTCGGCCGTGAACCGCGCCGCTCAGTAGACCGCACACCCGGCCGGGGGGGGGCGCCCCCCCCCCCAACCCCCCCCCCGCCACAGTGCGTTCGGCTATTCCTTCGGCTCGATGTAGCGCGGGAAAATCGGTTCCGGCGCGGGCAGGTCGAGGCCGGGGGCCAGGGGAGTGGCGATGTCGGCGAAGGTGCGGCCTTCCTGGGCGAGCAGGTCCAGGATCTTGGCCGCGGAGCCCGGCATCACCGGCTGGACCAGGATGGCCACGATGCGGACCACCTCGAGGGTGACGTAGAGGACCGTCGCCATGCGGGCCAGGTCTTCGTCGGTGCCCGACTTGCGCAGCGCCCATGGCGCGTTGGCGGAGAAGTAGCGGTTGGTTTCGCCGAGGGTGAGCCAGATCGCTTCCAGGGCGAGGTGCATCTGCTGGACGTCGAACTCGGTGCGGCACTTGGCCAGTAGCGCGTTGGCGCGGTCGAGCAGTGCGCGGTCCTCGTCGGTGAATTCGCCGGGGGTGGGGGACTTGGCGTCGCAGTTCTTGTTGACCATGGTCAGGCTGCGCTGGACCAGGTTGCCGAACTCGTTGGCCAGGTCGCTGTTGATGCGGCCCGCGATGGCGTCGTTACTGTAGCTGCCGTCCTGGCCGTAGGAGATCTCGCGCAGCAGGAAGAAGCGCACCTGGTCGAGGCCGTAGGTGGCCACCAGCGAGAGCGGGTCGACGACATTGCCCGTCGACTTCGACATCTTCTCGCCCTTGTTGTACAGGAACCCGTGCACGAACACCCGGTCCGGCAGTTCGACCCCGGCCGACATCAGGAACGCGGGCCAGTACACCGTGTGGAAGCGGGTGATGTCCTTGCCGATGATGTGCAGGCTCGCGGGCCAGAACTTCGTGAACGACGCGGAGTCGGTGTTCGGGAAGCCGACGCCCGTCAGGTAATTGGTGAGCGCGTCGACCCACACGTACATCACGTGGTCGGGCTCGCCGGGGACCGGAACGCCCCAGTCGAAGGTGGTGCGCGAGATCGACAGATCCTTCAGACCGGCCTTGACGTAGCTGACGATCTCGTTGCGCCGGGTCGATGGCGCGATGAACTCGGGGTGATCCTCGTAGAGGGCGAGGAGCTTGTCCTGATACGCCGAGAGCTTGAAGAAGTAGTTCGACTCCTCGGTCCAGGTGACCGGGGTCTTCGTCTCGGTGGACTCACGGGTGCCGTCGGCGAGGAGGGTGGTTTCCTCCTCGGTGTAGAAGGCCTCGTCGCGCACCGAGTACCAGCCGGAGTAGTTGCCCAGGTAGATGTCGCCGTTGGCGAGCATCTTCTCCCAGAGGGCGACGCTGGCGGCCTTGTGGTCCTCGTCGGTGGTGCGGATGAAGCGGTCGAACGAGATGTCGAGGGCTTTGTCCATCGCCTCGAAGACATCGGAGTTGCGGGCCGCGAGCTCCTGCACCGGAATGCCCTCGGTGGCCGCGGTCTGCTGCATCTTCTGACCGTGCTCGTCGGTGCCGGTCATGAAGAACACGTCGTAACCGTCGAGTCGCTTGAAGCGGGCGATCGCGTCGGTGGAGATGTACTCGTACGCGTGGCCGATATGCGGCGCACCGTTCGGGTACGCGATGGCCGTCGTGACGTAGAAGGCGGGCGCCTCGGCGCCTTCGGCTGCACTCATGATGGGCACTACTCTAATCCGGGTGGCAAACACGAATCGTCCGGCTCCGCCTGTTCCGCCGCCGCTCGCGCCCCTGATCGATGCCCACACGCACCTCGATGCCTGTGGCGCAACCGATGCCGCGTCGACCACGGCCATCGTGGACCGGGCCGCCTCGGCCGGTGTCGGGCATGTGGTGACCATCGCCGACGATCTGGCCGCCGCGCAGTGGGCCGTGCAGGCGGCGCAGTGGGATCCGCGGGTGTACGCCGCCGTCGCGTTGCATCCGACCCGGGCCAACGCCCTCGACGACAAGGCCAAGGCCGAGCTGGAACACCTCGCCACCGACCCGCGCGTGGTCGCCATCGGCGAGACGGGCCTCGACTACTACTGGCCCGGCAAGCTCGACGGCTGCGCCGATATCGAAACCCAGGTCGAGGGTTTCCGCTGGCACATCGACCTGGCCAAACGCGTGCGCAAACCGCTGATGATCCACAACCGCGAAGCCGACCACGACCTGCTCACGGTGCTGCTCGACGAGGGAGCGCCGGACACGGTGATCTTCCACTGCTTCTCCTCCGATGCCGCGATGGCCGAGGCCTGCGTGGCGGAGGGGTATGTGCTGAGTTTCTCCGGCACCGTGAGTTTCAAGAACGCGCACGAACTGCGCGAGGCCGCCAAACTGGTGCCCGACGATCAGATCCTGGTGGAAACCGACGCGCCGTATCTGACCCCGCACCCGTATCGCGGTGCGCCGAACGAGTCGTACTGCCTGCCGTACACGGTGCGCGCGCTGGCCGAAGTGCGCGAACAGGACCCGCAGGCGCTGGCCGAGATCACTACCGCCAACGCGCGCAGGCTGTATCAGATTCGGTAGTCCGTTTCGTCTGATCGGCAGGGGGCTGGACATCAAACGTGAGTCGGCTCACAATCTCCCGCTCACGTCGTTATCTACCAGCGCTGTCTATATCGAATCGTGATCTACGATCCCGCTGATCGGGCCGCTCGGTGTTGTCTACCGCGCACCTCGTCGTTATCGTCCTGTAATCATGTCGGCTTTTGCGCGGATCAACTCGTCACGTTCACCGCTGCTATACGCAGCGGTGGCGGCCATGCTGCTGATTTTGCTCGTCGGCGCCTCGCTGGCCATCGTGAACCACAAGACGGTGGCGCTGGTCGTCGACGGCGAACGGACCGAGCTCTCGACGATGTCGCGCGATGTGCGTGCCATCCTGGCCGACGCGGGCTACGAGATCGCCGAGCACGACGAGGTGATCCCCGCCGCGAGCGCCAAGGTCGGCGACGGCGCCACCATCACCTTCAATCGCGGCCGCGAGATCACGGTCACTCTCGACGGTGTCGAGCGCAAGGTGTGGACCACCGGCACCACCGCGGGCGACGCGCTCGCATCGATGCAGATCCCGTCCGACACCCACGTGCTGCCGTCGCGCACCGAGAAGCTGCCGCTGGCTGGTGCGGCGCTGAGCGTGTACACCCCGCGCAATATCTCGCTGGTCGACGGCGGCGCAGCCCCGGTCGATGTGCGCCTCGCCGCCGCGACCATCGGTGAATTCCTCACTGCCGCGGGCGTTCCGCTGAAGGACGAGGACTTCACGGTGCCCGCCGCCACGACGCCGCTCGCCGAGGGCATGCAGGTTGTCGTCACGCGGCAGCGCACCGAACAGCGCACCGAAACCCTGCCGCTCGATCCCACCGAAACGGTGATCGAGGACGTGACCATGAACATGAGCCGCACCGTGATCGAGAACCCGGGCATGCCCGGTCTGCACGAGGCGACGTTCGCGGTGAAGATGGTCAACGGGGCCGAAGCCTCACGCGTGCAGGTGAATTCGAATGTGATCACCCCCGCCCAGCCCAAGACGATTCGCAAGGGCGCCAAGCCGGGGACCGAGGTGCCGCCGGTGCGTGACGGCGCGGTGTGGGACGCGCTGGCGAAATGCGAGTCGACGGGGAACTGGGCCATCAACACCGGCAACGGGTATTACGGTGGGATTCAGTTCGATCAGAGCACCTGGGAGCGGCAGGGTGGGCTGAAGTACGCCCCCCGGGCTGATCTGGCGAGCCGGGAAGAGCAGATCGCGATCGCTGAGGTGACTCGGGCGCGGCAGGGGTGGGGCGCTTGGCCCGCGTGCACCGGGCGGCTGGGAATCAGCTGATCCTGCTCGGACTCGAGGTCTTGACGGTTCATCCGGCCGCGTCGTTCCCGGGTCCGGCGGCGGTCGATCTGTACACTCGTCCAAGATCTTGATCGCCTGGTAGAGAGGCCGACCCGTGCTGAAGAACCCGATCCGGGTGACTGTTGTCGCCACGCTGGTCGCGAGCGCTATCGCCGCCGCCGCGTACACCCCGGCGATGGCGGCGCCCCCCGGTTCGCTCATCTCGGTGCAGGCCGAACCCGACGGCTGGCACGGGCTCGCCAGAGGCGCGTCGGTCGAGTACTGGATGACCGACTCGGCGGGCGTCCAGCGCCCGGCCAGCGGCGCGATGTTCATCCCCGAAGGTGACGCACCGGTCGGCGGCTGGCCGATCCTGGCCTACGACCACGGCACCTCGGGCTCCGGCCAGGGTTGCGGCGGTCAGGCCGACCCGGAAACCGCGCCGTTCCAGCAGCATCGCGGGGCCGAGGACCGGCTGCTGCAGCGGTTCATCGACCAGGGCTTCGCCGTCGTCGCGCCCGATTACCTCGGCCTCGGCCGTTTCGACACCGGCCCGCACCCGTACCTCGAGGTGCGCAGCGAGGCGACCGCGACGATCGATCTGGTCCGAGCCGCCCGCGCCGCCAACCCCGACCTCTCGCGCACCTGGAGCGTGGTCGGCGTTTCACAGGGTGGTCACGCGGCGCTGAGCGCGGCGCACGTGCAGGCTGAATACGCCCCTGAGCTGGACTTCCGTGGTGTCGCCGCGATCGATCCTGCCTCGGACGTGGAGAAGATCCTGCCGTTCGTCAGCCCGGCGACGCCGACGGTGCCGGGGCTGTCCAGCGCCACCACCTCGTTCATCGTCAGCATCATGGCCGGTCTGCGCGCCACCGGCCCCGAGCTCGACATCGACTCGTACCTGACTCCGCGCGGCAAGGAGATCGTCGACGCCGCCGGCAGCCAGTGCCTGGACGAGATCTTCGTGTCGACCAAGGACGTCACCGCCGCCGACCTGCTGGCGCGACCGCTCGCCCCGCTGCGCGATCCGCTCGCGGCCTACATGACGTTGCCGACCAGCGGCTACGACGCCCCGATCCTGCTGTCCATGAACGTCGCCGACATGGTCGTCCCGTCGCCCCTGCACGCCGCGCTGGTCGCCCAGCTCGCGGCCAACGGTGTCGATCAGCAGGTAGTCCTCGGCAACGGCCAGCACGGCTCGGTCTCGCCCGAACAGCTCGCCGCCATCGACGGTTTCCTCGCGCGCGTCAACGCCGCCCCGACGCAGCGCTGAGCTGCCCCATCGGCGAGGTTGGTAGGTTCTAGCGGTGTCCGAACCAGAGAAGTCCGCTCGCGGTAACCGTGCCGCATTGCTCGGTCCCGCCGAGGTGCGGACCCTGGCCGAACGTTTCGGCGTCCGACCCACCAAGCAGCTCGGACAGAACTTCGTGCACGACGGCAATACCGTCCGTCGCATCGTGTCCGCGGCAGGCGTCGGTGCGGGTGACACCGTGCTCGAGGTCGGTCCTGGTCTCGGCTCGCTGACGCTGGCACTGCTCGACGTGGTCGACCAGGTGGTCGCCGTCGAGATCGACCCCGTGCTCGCCAACTATCTGCCCGAGACCGTCGCCGATCGCGCGCCCGGCCTGGTCGAGCATCTGCGCGTGGTCGAGGCCGACGCGCTGCGGGTGCGCCCGGAGCAGTTGCCCGCCGTGCCGACCGCGCTGGTGGCGAACCTGCCCTACAACGTGGCCGTGCCGGTGCTGTTGCACCTGCTCGCGACCTTGCCGAGCATCATGGTGTCGCTGGTGATGGTCCAGGCCGAGGTGGCCGACCGGCTCGCCGCCGAGCCCGGCAGTCGGGTGTACGGGGTGCCGAGCGTCAAGGCGGGTTTCTTCGGCAAGGTGCGTCGTGCCGGTCATGTGGGGACGCAGGTCTTCTGGCCGGTGCCGCGCGTGGAATCGGGTCTGGTGCGGATCGACCGCTACGCCGAACCGCCGTGGCCGATGGACGAGGCGCATCGCCGACGGGTGTTCGAGGTGATCGACGCGGCGTTCGCGCAGCGGCGAAAGACGTTGCGGGCAGCGCTGTCCGGGTGGGCGGGCTCGCCCGTCGAGGCCGAGCGCCGACTCGTCGCCGCGGGTATCGATCCGACGGCACGCGGCGAGACCCTCGAGACCGCGGCGTTCGTCCGGTTGGCGGCGACGACCTGATCGGCGCGGCGCGTCAGCGTTGCTCGGCTGCGTGTGTCGAATCGTGGGTTCTCGCAGGGGAACCCGCAGTACACCGGCCGTTCATCGGCACGGGTCGCGCGGTCCCTGTGAAAGCAATTGTGGACAACCGGTTTTCGCGGCACTCGGAGTTGATCATGGTCCGCGGGTCGTGCTGCCGGTCGAACCCCGAAATTCGTGTCGCACCACGCCTGGGTATGGATGTGGATGACATTGTGGATGATTCGTTGTGCGCCGCGACCTGGGTGAACCCGCGGTGAACGTGGTCCTGTCGCGGTGTCTTCGAGTGGACTCGGGCTCCGCTGGGCGAGTGGAACGCGCGAGGCGCCGCCTCGCCCAGCGGGAGTGGAGTCAGGCGCTCAGCGCGTAGCCCGCTTCGTCGACCGCGGCGGCCACCTCGGTCTCGGCGAGTTCGCCCGTGCTGTCGACCCGGACGAGACCGCTGGCGAGGTCGACATCCACACTGGTGACGCCGTCGATCTTGCCGATCTCCTGCTTGACCGAGCTCACGCAGTGTCCGCAGGTCATCCCCGTAACGGTGTAGGTGGTGGTGGCCATGGCCGACTCCTTCGCTCTTCGAACATACGGTCCAGGGGTATGTCCCCGACACGAATGAACATACCCCCCATGGGTACCTGGCGCAACCCCTCGGTCGAGCGGTGGGCATTCGACGTGCGTACTAGTCGGGGGAACCTATTACGCTGGGTAATCGTGCTGTCAGTTGTGCCCAGCCCGGTCGTCGTGCGAGCTCCGTCGAAGGTGAACCTGCATCTCGGAGTCGCTGATCTGCGTCCGGATGGATACCACGATCTGACCACCGTATTCCAGGCATTGTCCCTCGCCGACGACCTCCGATTAGCCCCAGCGGCCTCGCTCACCGTGCGGGTCACCGGTGAAGGCGCCGCCGAGGTGCCCACCGACCGCACGAACCTGGTCTGGAAGGCCGCGGTCCGCCTCGCGCACCTGGCAGGCCGTGCCCCGCTGGTGGAGATCGCCATCACCAAGGGCATCCCGGTGGCAGGCGGCATGGCGGGTGGCAGTGCCGACGCGGCCGCGACCCTGGTGGGGCTGAACGAGCTGTGGGACCTCGGCCTGACCCGCGAAGAACTGTCCACGATCGCCGCCGAACTCGGCAGCGACGTCCCGTTCTCCCTGCGCGGCGGCACCGCCCTCGGCACCGGCCGTGGCGAGCGCCTGCTTCCGGTGCTGTCGCGCAACACCTTTCACTGGGTCCTCGCGCTGGCCAAAGAGGGCCTGTCCACGCCCTCGGTATTCCGCGAACTCGACCGCTTGCGCGCCGAAGGCGAGCCCCCGCGCCTCGGCGACCCCCAGAAACTCATGCAGGCACTGGCCGCCGGCGATCCCCACACCCTGGCACCGCTGCTCGGCAACGACCTCCAAGCCGCCGCCCTCTCCCTGAAACCGGAACTGCGCCGCACCCTGCGCGCGGGCGTCGGCGCGGGTGCGCTGGCCGGGCTGGTCTCGGGGTCGGGGCCCACGTGCGCGTTCCTCTGCGAATCGGAGGAGGCCGCTATCGGTGTCGCCGCGGAGCTGGCAGGCGCCGGCGTGTGCCGCAGCGTGCGCACGGCCACTGGTCCTGTTCCCGGCGCCCGCGTGCTCGACACCGAGGCGCACTCCACACGCTGACGACCACCAGCTGAGTCCGGCCGCAGCGGTGCCGGTCAGAGCGAACGGCGGCGTCCACTATGATCGCAATCGACAGATCTCGCACGAACATGGGTAAATCACCGGGAACGGGCCAACTGGTCCGGCAATCCCCCCGTCGGACGCCGACGCACCGCAACCCCGCACCTATGTCTGGCCTCGAGTCGCGGAGAGGCGGCAATGCCCAACCTGATCAACCTGGAACAGGTCTCCAAGAGCTTCGGCGTCAAGCCGTTGCTGGATGACGTCTCCCTCGGAATTCACGCGGGGGAACGGATCGGGGTGGTTGGCCTCAACGGTGGCGGTAAGACCACGCTGCTCGAGGTCCTGACCGGACTGGAGCCGCCCGACAAGGGCCGGGTCAGCCGAGTGGGTGGGCTGCGGATGGCCGTGGTAACCCAGCGCGGCGTGCTGCCCGAGGGCGCGAGCATCGGTTCGATCGTGTTCGCCGGGCTGTCCGACGACCTGTCCACCGCCGACATCGCCGACCACCAGTGGGCCGCCGACTCGCGGGTGCGCTCGATCCTCGAAGGCATCGGCATCGCCGATCTCGGCCTCGACACCCTCGTCACCAACCTCTCCGGTGGCGAACGCCGCCGCGTCGCCCTGGCGGCGGCCCTGGTGCGCGATCTGGACCTGCTGGTCCTCGACGAGCCGACCAACCACCTCGACATCGAGGGTGTGCAGTGGCTGGCCGAGCACCTGGTCGCCCGGCGCACCGCGCTCGTCGTCGTCACCCACGATCGCTGGTTCCTCGACACCGTCGCCAACCGCACCTGGGAGGTCGTCGGCGGCAAGGTGGAGGTCTACGAGGGCGGCTACGGCGACTGGATCTTCGCTCGCGCCGAACGCGCACGTCAGGCCGACGCCTCGGAATCGCGCCGCCAGAACCTGGCCCGCAAGGAACTGGCCTGGCTGCGCCGTGGCGCCAAGGCCCGCACCTCCAAGCCGCGCTACCGCGTCGAGGCCGCAGAGGCCCTGATCGCCGATGTGCCCGCGCCGCGCGACTCGGTGTCGCTGGCCGCGTTCGCGCGCAAGCGACTCGGCCGCGTGGTGATCGAACTCGAGGATGCCGCCCTCACCACCCCCGACGGCCGTGTGCTGGTCGACGACCTCACCTGGCGGCTCGCGCCGGGCGAGCGGGTCGGCCTGGTCGGCGTCAACGGGTCGGGCAAGACCACCCTGTTGCGCGCGCTGGCCGGGGAGACCGAACCCGCCAAGGGCAAGCGGATCCAGGGCCAGACCGTGCAGATCGGCTGGCTGCGTCAGGAACTCGACGACCTGCCCACCGATATGCGGGTGCTCGAGGCCGTCCAGCAGGTCGCGCAGCGAATCATGCTCGGCGACAAGGAGATCTCGGCGGGCCAGCTCGCCGAACGGCTCGGTTTCACCCCGGCCCGCCAGCGCACCCCGGTCGGCGACCTCTCCGGTGGTGAACGCCGTCGCCTGCAACTCACCCGCATCCTGATGGCCGAACCGAACGTCCTGCTGCTCGACGAGCCGACCAACGACCTCGACATCGACACCCTGCAGCAGCTCGAAGACCTGCTCGACAACTGGGCGGGCACGCTCGTGGTCATCAGCCACGACCGCTACCTGGTCGAGCGCATCTGCGACTCCACCTGGGCCCTGTTCGGCGACGGCAAGCTCACCAACCTGCCCGGCGGCATCGACTCTTACCTCGCCAAGCGCGCCACCATGGCGGGCAACACCAAGCCGCTCACCGCGAAGACCGGTGGCGCCTCGACGGATTCGTCCGACCGCCGCGCGGCCCGCAAGGAACTGTCGAAGGTCGAACGCAGCATCGCCAAACTCGACGAGCGCGAACAGAAACTGCACAAGGCGCTGGCCGACGCCGCAACGGACCCGGACAAGCTGGTCAAGCTCGGTACCGAGCTGAAGGAAGTCGTCGCAGACAAGGAAGCGGCGGAAGAGCGCTGGATGGAACTGGCGGAGCTCGGCGAGAGCTAGGTCGCGGTCTCGCGACCGTCGCTGATCACTACGGGTAAACATGTCTGGACGAAGTCGGCGCCGAATTCGGTGAGCAGGATGCTGCGGTAGGTCACCTTCGTGCCGAAACCGGGGCGCTTCAACGCTTCCCGCACCTGCTCCTGGGCCTCGATGACCTGGTAGCGGTGCGGGTTGCCGACGGGGTCGCGGGTGGACTCGATGAGCCCGAGCCTGCGCAGATTGGGCAGGTATTGCGGCACCCGGTTCGGAAACCGCAGGCCGGCGTGGTCGCCCAGCATGGTGAGTCCGCTGATCAGCCGCTCGCCGCCGAACGCCCGCTGACGCCCGGTACGCACATCGATGGCCGGCTGCGGCCCGTCGACGTGCAGGAATCGCAGGATCCGCGCCTCGTCGGGCGTGATCTCGGCGAGGATGCCGGGATAGGCCGGATGGGTGTCCGGCTGTGCGGCGTGCGTGCTGGCGGACAGGCGGAGCAGTTCGGCGCCCTGCTCGCGCAGGGTCGGGGTGCCGTCGTCGCCGCGATGTTCGGCGCCCGTCGGCAGGCCGAGCGCGTGCCGGAGCCGGTCGCGCACTTCGGTTTCCGCCTCCGCGAGCACCTCGTTGGGCGGATTGCCCGCCATGCTGCCGCGCAACACCGTGACGGTCACCCCGAGCGCGGTGTCCAGCGTCCACAGCGTCATTCCCGAGGCAGCGGTGAGCGCTACCCGCGCCACGCCGGTGGCCGCACGAACCGTGCGTACCGGTGAGACGGGCAGCAGCCCACGCTTGTCGGCGGAGACCTCGAGCGGCGGTACCGATCGTCGCACCAGCTCGGTGGACGGGGTCCCGTCGTCTACATCCATGTCGTCGCTACTCCTGTTCCGAAGACCAGGATGTGAGCGTATCCGGCGAGCAGTCCCAGCGCGCCGCCATGGACAAAAAGCAACCATTCGTCCTGTTTGATCGCCGAGCGCAGCATGTCCACGAAGTCATGTGGGGAAAGTGCGGACATTTGCCGGGCGATGTAATCGTTGACCTGCCTGCTCTGCTGAGCATTGAACGCGGGGTCGGCGAACGCCATCGGCGCGATCGTCATGGCCTGCGTGGTGAGAGTCGCTTGCAGCGTGTCGTATTCGCGGCTGCCGAGCATGAACTTCACCGCGGGCCGTGCGGGTCCGAGCGCGCGGTCGGCGGCAGGGCGCAGGGTGTCCTCGAGCATCTGCAGGGTCCGGTCCGAGCGCGGGCCGTTGAGCAGTTCGTCGCCGATATTGGCCACCGTGACGACCTCGGTGGACACCAATGCCGCGTAACCGGCGGTGATTTCGGGCTGGCGCTTGATCAGCAGACCCTGCCGCCACGGGCACCACCACTTCGGCGTGGCGGGCGCGAAGATCATATTGATGCCGATCCAGTTCACCACCCAGCCGATGATGATCCCGCCGACCGGCAGCACGACCAGCGCTGAGAGCCCGGTGGTGTGCAGCGCCAGGACCAGCAGCAACCCGCAGGGCGCGCCGAAATAGAAGCCGAAGTTCTGCATGAACCGCAGTTCCTTGGCGCCGAGCACCTGGAACAGCTGGTTGAGCAATTGCGGTCGGGCCTGGAAGTAGCGGATCACCATCTGCTTCACATCGAGCAGCTGGTCGATATTGGCGCCGAGCTCCATGGTGAGGTCGCGCAGGATCTCGGGCAATTGCGAGCGCACCCGCTGATGGATCATCTCCCTGACCTGAACAGGCAGGTTGTACCAGAGCTGCGGATGCTCTCGACGCAGGATCACCTCGACGATGTCGCGGATCTGCGCGTCGGCCACCTCAGCCAGATGTTCGGCCAGCTTCTCCGGGTCGAGCTCTCGGTAGAAGTCGGCGACGCTGCCCAGTTTGGACAGTCCCTTGTCGACCGCGATGCTGGCCATCTTGTCGGCGCGCGAGGGCACGATGCCCTGCCAGCCGATCCGGCCGTCATAGCTGAGCAGCGGCAAGACCTGGATCCGCTTGGGCAGATAGGGAAAGACCGCGCGCAGACCGGGCAGTCGGAAACCATGGAATTGGATCGGCTGGAACAGCATGAGAATGCCGGACCAGTTGGTTATGTATCCGATAATTCCTGTGAAAAGAGGAATGGTCAGAATTTCAAGCAGAAGTGTCGGGTGTAACCCGAACACACTCTCCAACACGACACGCCCTCCTGCCGATACCCGGTGACCACCGCCTCACCGAGAACCAAAAATTTATCACCCCCGCGGCGAGGTGACCCTACTGTGAGATGAGGAACCGGGTCCATTCGTCGTGTGTCAGACCACAGGGTAGTGTCTGAGACATCAGTCACAGAACCTGTCCTGAATGCCGTACTCACCCTTGCTAGTCGGAACAATGACCATCACCACATTTCGTGACAGGCCACAACTGGCGCGCACAGGGGGCGCGCGGTGGCGAGGACTGTTCACATGGCGAGACTTCGGAGTAGGACGTGACAGACGACAGGACCGGTCAGGACCTGGCCCGTGCCGGTACCCGCGCCGTCGAGCGCAGCTCGGATGTCGAGCAGCGACAGATCAGCAATGAAGCACGGTTGATCCGTGGCGTTTTCCGCGCCGCCGGATTGGCCGCCGGTACCGCGGTGCGCGGCAGTCAGTGGGCTGTCGGCACCACCTATGAGGTCACCAAGGAACTGGCGCAGGCCGCGCTGGACGGCGAATCCTCCGCCGATATCGCCGAGCGCACCGGCAATGCCCTTCGCTCCATCGCACGCAGCGCCCTCGGCGTCACCGAGGGGTCGGTGCGCGAGATCGTCAGCTATGTGCCGACACCGAACGGTGCCTCGCAGCAGGCCATCACCGTCGGCCCGTACCTGCGCTCGGCAACCACCGATGACCTGCGGCGACGCGGTGACGCGCTGCTGGCCCGCTCGGCCGACGTGTACTTCACCGAGGACGTGCATCCGGCCTACGACCGCATCCTCGACGAGGTCGCTCCCGACGAGGCCCGCATCCTGCGGTTCATGGCCCTCAACGGTCCGCAACCCTCGGTCGACGTCCGGACCAACCGACCGCTCGGCATCGGCTCGGAGCTCGTGCAGGGCGACCTGACCTCGGTCCCCGAACAGGCGGGCGTGCGCTACCCGGACCGCTCGCGGTCCTACCTGATCAACCTCAATCGCCTCGGTCTCACGCTCACCTCCGACGATCCGGTCGTGCTGAGCCGGTACATGGTGCTGGAAGTGCAGCCCGTCGTGGAGCAGGCGCTCAAGAAGGCGGGCCGTGCGCCCAAGATCGTGCGCAAGAGCCTTCGCCTCTCGGAATTCGGCGAGGATTTCTGCCGCACCTGCTTCACCATCGGGTAGCCCAGACAGCTGTCACCGCCGCCGCCGGAGGTCACACTCCGGTGTCGGCAGTGATAGCGATCTGATACAGAACGGGCGGCGAGCCGTTTCTGGTGGGATCGTGGAGAGATGGAGCAGGGCCCGGAAACTCCCAACGTGCACGTCGACGAACCTGTCGCGTCCGCGTGGGTAGGCCCGGTGCCGTTGCTGCCCGGTGATGACGCTCCGTTGGTCGCCGGGTCGGACTCGGGGGAGGCATGGATGGCGTCACCGCCGCCGGACGACGAAGAACAGCCCGCACCGATCGAGCGCCCGCCGGATCACCCCGACGACCTCATCGCGCTCGGCAGGCTCAAGTACCGCTATCTGCGCAGTCTCGACACCAAGTCGTGGGACGAGTTCGCCGACACGATGATCCCCGAGGCCACCGCCACCTACAGCGAATACCTGCAGTTCGAGTCGCGTGAGGCCTTCCTGGCCTTCCTGCGCAATACCCTCGGACCGCACGTGATCACCGAGCACCGCTGCGACCACCCCGAGATCGATATCGACGGTGACACCGCCACCGGCACCTGGTACCTGGCCGACACGGTGATCATCCCCGAACACAACATGTGCCTGCGCGGCGCCGCTTTCTATACCGACAGCTACGTGCGCTGCGACGATGGGCACTGGCGCATCTCGCACACCGGGTACGAGCGCACCTACGAGGTGGTGCTCTCGCTCAGCGACCTGCCCAGCCTGCGTCTCACCGCGAGCCGCTGGGGAATGATCGCGCAGGAGAACCACATCTCCTCGGTGGAACGCAATCCCGGACCGGCAGCATGATGACGCCGACGCGCAGCGTTCCTCAGCCGCGCACGGCCGGAGCGAATGCGTAGGTACGCCTGATTCTCCCGACCCAGACAGCGTCAGTCCGCGGTCGCGACCAGGGGTTCCAGGGTGAGTTTCGGGTGTTCCTTCTCGATGTACTGCAGCCGCCACTTGTCGCTGAACAGCGCCAGGATCACGCCGTCGGTGCGGGTGAACACCTCGACCCCACGCTGGCGGTCCAGCTCGGGGGCCGACTCCGCGTCGGTGCGCCTGGCCAGGGTGAAGGGGAGGAAGTCCAGCTGGGTCTCGACGTTGAACTCGCCCTGCATCCGGGCCGTGACCACTTCGAACTGCATCGGACCGACCGCGGCGAGTACCGGAGTGGCGTCACCGCGGGCGTCGTTGCGCAGCACCTGCACCACGCCCTCGGAATCGAGCTGGTCGATGGCCTTGCGGAACTGCTTGTACTTGCCCGCGCTCTGCGCGCGCAGCGTCGCGAAATGCTCGGGGGCGAAGCTCGGGATCGGTGGGTACTCCACCTTCTTCTCGACGAACAGCGTGTGGCCGGGCGCGAGTGCGGTGGCATTGACCAGGCCGACCACATCGCCGGGATAGGCGGTGTCGACCGTGGTGCGCTCGCGGCCGAAGACCGTGAGCGCGTACTTGGTGGCGAACGGGCGACCGGTCTGCGCGTGGGTCACCACCATGCCGCGCTCGAACTCGCCGGACACGATCCGCATGAACGCCAGCCGGTCGCGGTGGGCGGTGTCCATCCCCGCCTGCACCTTGAACACCACCGCGCTGAACGGGTCACCGGTGGTGCGTTCCTTGCCTGTCACATCGGCACGCGAGCCCGGCGCGGGCGCCAGTTCCACCA
This sequence comes from Nocardia sp. NPDC058519, assembly GCF_042719755.1. Lineage (NCBI taxonomy): Bacteria > Bacillati > Actinomycetota > Actinomycetes > Mycobacteriales > Nocardiaceae > Nocardia > Nocardia sp. NPDC058519. Next base: position 384,660 of record NZ_JBHXNK010000003.1, read on the forward strand.
GCGTCTCGAGCAGTTGGCGCACACCGAAATTCAGCATTGCCGAGGCGTAGATCACCGGCGACGTCTGGCCTGCCAGGAACATTTCCTGGTCGTGGTCCTGCCCGGTCGCCGAGAGCAGTTCGCTCTCCTCCGCCGCTGTCGTCCAGGCCTCGCCCTCGCGAGCTTCGGCTTGGGCGGAAGTCAGGTATTCCTCGGGCGCGATGGTCGCGCCACCGGCGGTGCGGGTGAAGTGGATGTACTCGCTCGCCTCGCCCTCGGGCCCACGGCGCAGCAGGCCGCGGAAATCGCCCGCGATGCCGACCGGCAGGAACAGGGGAGTGGGCGTGAGGCCGATCCGCTCGCTGATCTCGTCGAGCAGTTCCAGAGGGGCCTGACCCGGCCGGTCCCATTTGTTGATGACGGTGATCACCGGGATGCCGCGGTGGCGACACACCTGGAACAGCTTGAGCGTCTGCGGTTCCAGGCCCTTGGCCGCGTCGATCAGCATCACCGCGGCGTCGACGGCCGTGAGCACCCGGTAGGTGTCCTCGGAGAAATCGGAGTGGCCGGGGGTGTCGACGAGGTTGATCACATTGTCGATATCGGATCCGGCGGCCCGGTAGTTGAACTGCAGCGCGGTCGAACTCACCGAGATGCCGCGCGCCTTCTCCATCTCCATCCAGTCCGACACCGTCGACTTGCGACCGGCCTTACCGTGGATGGCGCCCGCCTCGGAGATCATCCTGGCGTGCAGGGCCAGCGCTTCGGTGAGCGTCGATTTACCCGCGTCGGGGTGCGAGATCACGGCGAACGTGCGCCGACGGGCCACCTCGGCGGGCAACCCGCGTGGGGTGGGGGCGACGTTCTCTCCGGACTCGGACAAAGGGGAGCCTTTCGGTGGGGGCAGCCTTTCCAGGGTACGAGGGGCTGAAGGGGTGGTCACAGGGGGGATCAATTGTTCGGTAGTCCCAGGAGGTTCGACGCTGTGTTTCTTGGAGCGCTGGCGCGCTCGAGTCGCGGCCCCTGGGGGCCGCCGGTTAGCCACCGGGGCTTGCTCCTTCGTCGCGTACGCCCCGGCGGCTAAC